>NZ_JACJQM010000290.1:0-4178 GCF_014696655.1 Nostoc sp. FACHB-888
ACCCTCAATGCGATTATCATTCTTATTTAAATGTTTTGAGTATTTTAACTGATTGACAAAAGGTACTTTGTCCTAACCTCTCACCGATGCTCTATCCCTAGATTCCTGCTCATCAGCAGCCCATCACCAGCAACCACTGTGATACACCAAGGAAGAAGCTCAAAATCGCGGATACCGTCTGTGATACGTTGGCTGATACTGATTCCTAACCTTTGTAATGCCAACTTTAAGATTATTCGTTTTTTGCGTAAAGTATGAAAATTGAGGTGAATAGTACTATATAACGGTACCTATTATGGATAAACCGGGGACAACGCTAAAAGTCTCCTATATAATTTACTTCTAACAAAAACTGCTCTGGATTAACTCCAGGGCAGTTTTATGTTGAGTCGATTAGCCCTAGTTTAGTAATCGCTATGATATTAGATAGGGTTTTATCATTCATTAGGTGTCAAATAATCAACAAGACTAAGCAGCGATCGCTTGGTGGCAAAAGCGATTTCCAGATTCGACTGTCAACCAATTATGTAGTTGCAGATTTGTTATCAATTCGCTCACAATGGCATCAAGCTTTTGACAAAGTTTTTGAATGTGGTAATATTCATGCTTTGCCGTTGAATGTGCGTTCTTGAGTTATTTCCTCAGTTGCCTCGCTTGTTGCTCCCCGTGGCACAATGCTTGCTGATTAATCGTGTTCGAGACACAGAAGCTAAAACCTTTGGCCCACCTCGTTCATTATCAGACTCGAAACTCAAACAGTTTGTATAGGGAAAGTTAGATTGAACATGAATGAGACTTTAGCAGCCACACTAGGTGAATTACAAGCACAAATATATTGGTTACATGATGCTGAGAAATTTGCAGAATTGGCATCAGCAGCAGCTACTATATATATGAAACTTGGTTATACTCAACAGCAGGCCCAAACCGCAGGTAACTTAATTAGTCAGGCTTATCAATTAGCGGATGATGCTGCTTTAGCCCAGAAAGCAGGTAATTTTGACAAAGAAATACAGTTTTATTATCAAGCTAAAGATAAATTAACCCAAGTAGAAACTACATTAGTTTATCAAACCAGTATCGCCATACATCAAATGAAATGGTGGATGTATTTTCGTCATAAACAAAAATTACAAATTCTGCTCCACTTATTTTTACAAAATTTTAAAGCGGTAGGGCTGATTAACTTACTTACTGCTCTTAAACTTACATATTTTCTCATGGAAATAGGCAGAGTTCACAAATCGCGTGATATCGGAACCACTAAACATAATGCTATAAAATACTGGACAGAATTATTGAAAATCAAACCGCCACAATATCCTTATCTTGGTTAAACTGCTATTTTTAGGCTTGAGCGCGATTAGTAAACGACGCATCCTTAATTTTTCTCTCTTGATGGGAAGGGAGCGTTCCGTTTCTCTTATAATATGTTTTTGCTGCATAATCAGGTAAGCTTTTAAACTTATTGCGTTGATGGGAAGAGAAGATGAATCCGAATGCTATAGCCACCAGATATGATCAAATTGCCCTATGGTGGCAGACTAAGCATCAAGATTCGCCATACGGGATCGCACAGTTGGAGCAGGCTATCAAATTTACTTCTAAGAGGCACTCAGCTATTGACATAGGTTGTGGAAGCAGTGAAAAAAATTTACTGCAACTTATAGAACAACTGGCACAAAGTTAGTAAATAGGCGATCGCGTACCCAACTTTTTAAGAAAAAGATTACCGAAGCTTAACTCGCTCTAAGATATAACAGCTGATTCGTAAAGAAAATCTAAAGGGACTTTGGATAAGAGCTGATTCGTAAAGAAAATCTTAAGGATACTCAACTCGTTACTAAGTCTAAGTTTTAGCGAACAAGTGCTTGATTGACTCAAATTCCTGAAACCCTTACAAGACAAGTACTTTACTTGAGTTTACAAATTAGCTCTTAGAGCAATTGACTATTAATTCCTACAAAGATCATTTGAGTCTTATGAACATCCCTGTAAGATCCTCTTCTTCATTGATTGACTTATTTTTGAAGTCGAGCTAATTCTGAAACTTTAGAAGATGGTGAATTCTCCGATACTTCTGCACTGTGAACCTTCAAAGAACGCAGCAATTCTCGAATCACATCGTTAAAGGGTCTTCCTGTTTTTGCACAGTATTCTGACAATTTCTGTGTCTCTGCTGCCGTGAGATTTACTGTTAGCCGTTTAACAGCCCATTTTTTATTGACCATTCACTTTTTCGACTTATTACTTTTGGAAATAAATTATACATTATTTGTACATCTCTTAGTAATCTGATCAGCCAAAATTACGCTTTTTCGGATTAGCGTAGATATTAAAAGAATTCACAGTGGGTTACGCCCGGCTACGCTCTAAGGGAGATCCAATAAATAAATCAGCCCAGCCGTCGCTTTCGCCCTTAAGGCGAAAGCGCCTAGATATTTCGGTTTTGCCAAAAATATTATTGATACGGTGAAGCAGCGCGGTCTTGGGGGTTTCCCCCATGAGCGACTGCTGAACCCCGAAGGGGCTGGGCTGATTTATTCGTGTCTTGTGCCTAAGCAAAGCTATGCCGAAGCTTTACGCAATTAAGTTTTGTAATAGGGATTGAAAGTGGTACTTTCGCAAGAAAAAGTTTTTATTACTGGTAAATGTTTGAAATTTAATTTGTATCCAAGAATGCATCGATTCTTCACAAAGCTTCAAATCTTTGGATAGAGATGATTACATAAAAACATTTCTTATTTAGTAGGCATAAACCAGACTTTTAAGATTGGATCGAATTAAGGTAATTGAAAAAATAAAAATGGCTCTCACATTTAGTCGCCGTTGGCGCAATCAGTAAATCTGAAGTGTCTAAAATTAGAGCGGTAAAGCATTATGATTAACCAAATTACACTTTTGGAATCTTGCTGGTATATTTCTCCTCCGTGGGGTCAAGCTATGCCTCCATTAGCGGTTCAGATGCGAGAAAAAGTTTTCCTGCCAACCTACAATTTGTTAGGTTACTGCTGTGGCGTTTACTGGGAAAGCCCGAAGTGGGTTTATGCAATTGTTTGTCGCGGTGAAATACTTTACTTGCCTTCTAAAGAATTTTATCCAACAAATGTCTTCAAAAATGCTGCTGTTCCTACTTCGGTTTTTCAATTAGGCGACACAGTTGAAGTTGATTTTAGTCTCCAATCAACACGTCGTATTATTCAAGGGATTTTTTGCCTTAAAAACAATTGGCTTTACGGTGTGGAGTGGTGTTCTCCAATTATGGAAGAAACGGCATCGGCTCAAAGCCAACTCATCTGGCTTGCTGATATTGATTTAGTAAGAAAGATGAGGCTTTAGCAATTTGTGGGGCAAAGCTTCGTATTGGAGTTTAGAATAAACAATGCAAAACAACCCAGCGCTGCTGAGTTAATAGGAAACTTGCTGAAAGTATGAACAATGTTTGATATTAAACCGCAATAAGTGGTTATTGCCGGAGTTATGTTGCTGTCTTTTTAACGATTGGGAATCGGTTTTTACGTAGACGAAGTTTTCCTGGCATCCAATCTGGAAACTAACAAAGCTTTGAACCAACCGTACAAGAATGTTACATGGAATGTTGACCGTCTTCAAAATGGAAGGAGCGCAGCCAATCTGTCTCACATATATTCAGGGCGATAGAGGCAAAAAATTTTGTATTTTCACCCCTTTCAGGGGAAAAATCAGTCTTGAACAAGCCAATTTTTACACAAATTACTATTCATATTTTATTAAATATGTCTAATTATACATAGCATTTTAATCTAACCTGTTTCAAAGGATAGGTAAATTTTAAGTATTTAAAGTTTAATGTAAAAATAGTTAATGATTAATTTTTATAAAGAATACTGATGCTCATAGATCAGGATCATAATCCTAATAAAAATATTAAAGATTTTCTCCCAAAAGCTTTGTTATTGCAAGTTCCATCTAGTTCTACAATGCTGATGCTGAGAATCTATTATGATGTTATTCCACGAGTTCATAAACATTTAGAATTCTGGAAGAAAAAAGCTGAACTAATTCCTAATGTTGAATTACGTAAACAGGCTTTACTAAGTATAAATACTAAAGCCTTTCACTGTGAAGGTGGTTCTATCTATGGATTACTTGCCAAACAAGAAATTGAGCAAATAATCTGCTTTATTGTTGCTTACCAA
>NZ_JACJQM010000291.1:0-4174 GCF_014696655.1 Nostoc sp. FACHB-888
CCACAAGCATCGCCTCTCCCGGAAAACTAGTTTTTTTGTACTATATTTTGAATTTCAAAATGGGGGTTAATACTCTATTTATTTCAAAATGAGAATTGCTGTAAAATCAATGGTTTCAACCTGATTTCTTAACATTTCTTTACAACGTGTCCCATTTTGCACGTATCTCGGCGGCCACCCAATTAGGCTCCAATTGATATTTGAGTTAATAGCTTCAACCCCAAGGCATTGATGAATTGGGGATTATTCAAGACCACAAAGCCTAAATCGGCTAGGTTCTGATCCACCACTGGCAGCGAAACACCCCCACCCCAAGCGACAAGGTATTTAGCGCGGTCTAGATAATTGCCAGCAGTCACAAAGTTGGCGAATTTCTCAATCCTGGTAGACCACCACTCATCTAGACATTGGCTGTACTCGGTTTCAAACTTCTTGCCTGTCAGGTGGTTGCCGCCGTATGTAAAAGTGCCTTCTAGAATGCCCTGGTTCACCAAGCTGGGCGAGTGCTTCACATCCTTGGATAGCAGACTCACTCGGTCGTTTCGCTTGTCGAGAGATTCTGCAATCATGCTGTGTAGTTCACCTGCTCCACCCTCTATCAGGTGACGGTCAATCACTGCACCACTGCCATTAAAGACAGTTACCAACCAAGTTGATGAACCGATATCGAGAGCGATCGCTAATTCCGAGGGGTCAAGTACCAGGGATGCTTCACCGAATAAGCAGTGGGCAATGCTTCCAAATCCTTCGGGGTAAATGCCTGTCACCACGATGTCAACTGTCTTGGTGACAATGGAACGAGTTACAGGGTGCAGATGCTCAAAAGTATGAGTGCCTTCTACTCTGCGCTTAATCTCATCTCCCCAGCGTTCGGGGTTGTGATTGCTCAAACTAATTGAAAGCTTGACCCCATCGGGAATATTCAGAACTGCTAAGTCTGCAAGAATGCTTTCTAACGCCAGTTCTGCCTTTTTCGCTTTATCCTCGTGTAGCAGGGTGTGGTCACTTTGAGCTAGAGCCGCACTGCCCCAGAAGAATTGAACATCTTTTAAGTCCAGGCGTGAACCTTGTACATAACGCACCCATGCCCCATCTTTTGAGATGGGGCATGGGTGCGTTATGTTTCGGTTGCGAACAAGTGAGTATACGGCAGGCATCATGATCGAAAAATCACCGATGATTGCCTTGCCGTACCCTGCACCTGAGTCTTTACCTCCTGTGAGGTCAGTTAGCCCTGATTTGGCTAACAAGTCTGCTTGAACTAGCCAGTTTTTGGCATTGGAATATATAGCTGTCATGGTTCAGATGATTGTTAAAGTCTTGATTTTTCTGGCTTTGGAGAATTTAGAAACTGAATCGCCTTAAATCCACACATCCAGTTGGGGGCTTGCCATCACTTCGCTTTCCGGCTTCTGTCGCCTATGTTATGCGTCGTTTTTTGGCTTGCTAGTGTTATGATAGCATTACTTCATGAAGTAATGAAGTAATGTTTTACTAATTTTCTTGAGGTAATGTCAAAATGTTTTCAGAACAAATAGAAAACAGTGATGTGGTAACAAGACGAGACGATCCAGATTTCACTCAAGTTAGCGGGTACATACCAAAGGAGAAAGCTTTAAACTTTAAAATTGCTTGCACTGCTTTGCAAATAACCCAAAGCGATGCACTAGATGAAGCAATTAGCCTTTGGCTAGCAAATCATGAGCAACCTTCCTCCACACCCAAGGGCAAAAAAGGTAAGGGTACAGCATGACTGAAGAAAGCCAATCAGAAAAAAACGCTTTAAGGGAAATTCTGTCCTATTTATAAAAAGTAGGGCTATTTTCTCAAAATCCAGTGTCAAACATTCTTATCAGTACAGTTCGTATAATTTCACATCATTAATTTTGTTGTCTCCAATGACTACAGTGAAAGACCCACCAACCGATTTTCAACTCCCGCCGCACAACGAACCGGCATTAGAGATGCTTAGGGAGGCGAAAGACTATGCGTCCACTCAAGCTCTAGCGGCTGGTGGTGCTGCGCTGGCTACAGGAGGCATAATTCATCCATTTGGCTGGGTTCTTTTTGGATTGGCTTACAAGCCATTGGTAGCAACTCAAAAATTGGCGCGGTTGGAAAAATTAACAACCGTACTTTTGAATGAGTTTAAAAGCAAGGGGATACAAATCTTTCCGGTGCTTAAGCCAGAGGATAAGAACCCAATTGACTTGTTTATCAGGTTTCCCCAAAGGGCGCACTTGTTTATCTCCATTCGTTCGCGGGGAGATAGTGAGGTTGTCTACAACGAAACCAAAGAAATTATCCAGGTCAAAAAGAAGAATAAAAGTGGTTTAACCACCTGGAAACCCTGTCCACTAGTTGAGCTATCGGATTATGAGAGATGGCTAACTAAAAATAGAGCCTTGTTCGGAATGTCCTCGAAAGAGGTGACAAAAACGCCGACAGTAAAAGTTTTGGTCTTATGGCCTCCTACCAAGGCGGCTAGTGATCACAATCCACATCTTTATTCTGAAGTTGGAAGTATGAGACTTCTAGCTCTCAGGAGAAAAGGTACTGCATTTGTTATTCAACAGGAGGAAGTCACCGAGTTTGTCAAGGCTTGGTTAGCCAAGTACGAATAAGCTAAACAATGAAAACCCCACGTCTCGACGAGACAGCAGGGTTTTCAAACGGAATTGGGGTTATCGGGTGCGAAGCCTAATTAATATCCCTAATAGTAATCTTATCAAACCTTTTTGAGTGTTAAGCCATTGTAACACTGACTACTCAGAAAAACATTAACTCAGCAATTTTACCTGATTATATTTCTGAACGTTTGTACTAAAAGATTACTTTTGGGATAGCTCCAATTCCTCCAACACACTTCAGGAGGAATAGCTCTCATGTCACCATTACAACAATCTCATAACTCAGTACCAGCACCGTCAGCAGCTGAATCAGAAACTTTATCTGCTGTAAAGACAAAACTTGAGTTGATTGAGAGTCGCATAATCAAGTTTGCGTTTAACGCCACTGGCAGAAACAAAGACTGGGACTTTAAGAAGCTAGCCGGCAACTTCATTGATGTAGAAGGCACTCTAGCCGATGTCCAGGAACATATTAAAGCAGGCCATGCCATCTGTGCCGGACTGTTAAACGGCAAATGGCGCAGTAAGGCCAATATTATCGGTTCTCACTGGCTACTAATTGACATCGATAATTCCGATGTCGCCCGTGATGCTTATGACAAGCCAATCAAGGACGAAAACGGGAATTATATCAAAGTTTACGATCACCAATTAACGATCGAAGAAGCCCTAGCCCATCCCTTCATTAAAAAACACTGCGCTTTAATGTACACCACTGCCAGTCATAAACCAGACTGGCATAAATTCCGGTTGGTTTTCCTTCTCCCCGAATATGTCCAAGGCGCTGATACTGTAGAAGCTTGTACACGCTTCCTCATGCAGCAGTTACCGCATGATCCAGCTTGTAAGGATGCAAGTCGTGTATTCTACGGCAGCACAGAAGCAGAATTCCCCCTGGTCAACCCTGAAGCCACTTTACCAGCAGAATGGATAAGTGAAGCGATCGCGATCGCGCAGCAGGAGCGTATTGAGTATCAGCAAAGAATCCAAGAAATTGAGTCACGGCGTAAAGAGTGGCGTGAGATTTCCGTCACTGAAGGCTGGGACATTGACCAGCTAATCCAGAACGCGCTTTCATTCATCCCACCACGTACCCCAGGAAGCGGTAACTACGACGAATGCCGTCAGGTGTTGATGGCACTGGTTAACCATTATGGGGCAACGGATGCCGAAATCATCGCTGAAAAGTGGTCGCCCAGTATCAAAGGTTCAACTTGGAACATTCGCGCTAAGATTCGCAGTTTTAGACGTGGGGGAATCTCAATCGGTACACTGTTTCACATTGCCAAACAGTATGGTTTTCGGTTTCCTAAACGGCAGTATGAATATAACCTCGGCGACCAAGGAGTAATTAGCCGTGAACAGTGGGAGCTTGGGCGAGTTAGAGAGGACTTAAGCAGCTTCCAAAATTTATTAAGGCAAGCGATCGCTCCATTTTCTTCGATATTTAAAGGATTTTTTGCCCCACCAACACCAAAGCCCTTACCCGAAATTGACACGCCTTCGCCCAATGTAATTATTTACAAGCCCGGCAATATCCCGTA
>NZ_JACJQM010000292.1:0-4166 GCF_014696655.1 Nostoc sp. FACHB-888
CTCCCCCTCACAATGATTATCATTTTAATATTGAGTGAGATTTAATTTCCTCAAAGCCTTATGTAGTTTGAGTCTTGGTGTATTTCATACTGATTCAGGCTCGTCAATATTTAGATGCGTTTGCCCTGCCAGCCACATGAGGTGTAGTTGCAGGCGCTGTTTTAAAAGCTGCAATAAACCCCATGACACCAATCACAGTAAAGATGATGCCGATAATGCGAGTAAAGTACTGTCCTGGCTTCATAATGAAACTCCTGATTGTTTAGAAAAATAGACAATTTCTCCAGCCCAAGAGACATCTCCAAAATAGTATCATTCTGTGATACAAGAACATTAAAGAGTAATTTTGGCACAAGAGCATGAGCAATATACTGAATTACATTTAAGAGAATCCTAAACAAACACAAAGGTTAATAGGGCTGGAATATGAACAGTTACAGCAATTAATTCTAAATGCGGAACGTTTATATCATGAAAAACAAGCTTCACTAGAATCTAAGAAAGTTAGAATTATTGCTGGTGGAGGAGGCCGGAAACCAAAATTACCTATTCCCGAACAAATTATTTTAACTTTGGTGTATCTCCGGCATCTAACAACCTTCCAACTTCTAGGTATTCAGTTTGAAGTAAGCGAGTCTACCGCCAATGATACATTTAACTATTGGTTGCCTAACTTGCGATAATTACTACCATCTAGTTTGCTTGAACAAGTAAAAAAAAACGCTTCTGACTATGAAGTAGTAAAAGAAATACTCACAGAGTATGAATTAATAGTAGATAGCTATGAGCAAGTCAGAGAAAGACCTGGAGACCATGATGAACAAAAGAAATATTTTTCAGGTAAGAAGAGTAATCATACATTCAAAACTCAAATGATTATTTTACCTGATGCTAGCAATATCGTTGCCACACCTTTTTTCCGGTCTAATATAATTACACTTTATACTTGAAGTATTGATAGTCAACAAAAACTTATGCTTGACTGGGTCTGAATAACTAGTCAACCCTTAAAATTGCTTTTTTATGACTTTTTCAGCAAGCCCTATTTAGCGACAAGTCTAATATTAGTAAGATGTTCTGGACCGTAGCCCGTGACAATCGCTAAATCCATCGATGAGGCTTCTGCAATTCCTGCGGCGGCTGAGGGTTGGTAAAAATCAGCGTGACCATCAATGAAGAATAATCCATAATGTCCAAGCCGACGCAATGCCAGCATATTACCAATTAAAATGCTACAGTCACCGCCTAACACAATCGGAAAACGATTCGATTGTACAACTGATTCCACAACCTCAGCCAGCAACTGTGAGTAAGTTTTAATTTCAGCCAAATTGAGAACTTGGGTTTGTGGATCGCGTTGCGAATTGAATGCTGGCGGAGTAACATAACCCTCGTAATCGGCATCTAACTGCTGATGAAATCCTGCGTTGCGGAGTGCGTAAGGCAGCAATTCAACCCCCGATGGCTTCAAACCTAAAATAGAAGGCGCTTCAATGATTGAGAACTTGGACAATCGATTTATCTTCATACTCCTTCAATGATGTTGAGTTGACAATAAATTACGTTCATCAGATTGAGATTGACGCTGGTATTGAGCAATTCCTGCAATAGCTCCGACGACAAGCAGCATTCCCAATCCTTGTAGTAAGGAGAGTCGTTCACCCAGAAACAAATAAGCACCACCCACACCAAATATCGGAATCAGCGATAGAAACTGAGCCGCAATGCTCACTCTAATCGTTTTAATTGCCTGCAAATACAGCCAAAACCCCAGTGCGTACTGAATAATGCCTGATACAACTATGAGTGCCAAAATAACAGGATTGATAGCCGTTAACGTCTTAACGTTTATCTGTGTAAAACTGATCCACACTAACGTGACCCCAATTAAACCGAAGCTTTGCTGGATTGCAGCCAGCAACACCGGATTAACAATGCGAACTCCAGCTTGTGATAGCACGGCATATAAAGCTCCAGAAAATGTGCCGACTACAAGCAAAAGATCGCCTATTCCCAAGCGAACACCTAAATGTACATCCACACCGACAGTTAGTAGTACACCCCCAATTGCCATCCCCATCAGTATCAGTAATACAAAGCAAATCCTTTCTCTCAAGAACACCCATGCCAATCCCAAAGCCATCATCGGTTCAGTGGCGTTAATTAATGAGGCATTACTGGCTGTGGTCATTGCTAACCCAGTTAAGCCTAAGCTGTACGACAAAGCAGGTTCTAGTAACCCAGGAAATCCCAACTTTAACAGTGTTGGCGGCGCAAGTTGATGCCAATACACTCGCTTCCAGGGCTGTTGAATTAATGTAATTGCCCACAAAAATGTCACACTGCCAGCCAGTTGTACGACTAACACCGTGAGCGGAGGCAAGTAAGTGAGCACCATTTTACTCATGACTGTACCAAGCCCCCAGCAGATTGCAGACAGAATCATCATCAGAACAGCTTTACTTCTATTGGGTAAGCTCAAAGCCGGATTTAACTGCATGATTTAGGAAGTTAGTCTGTGCAACTAACCTTCAATATTGATTACACTGGTTATAGTATGGGATTTTTCTAACCTGCAAATCTATCTTTGGTGGTAGAGTATTCAATATGAATGGAGCGTCAAGTGAATTGTTTAATCGAGATTGGGATCATCTAAAACTGATAGGCGGGCGCTTGTGCCTAGATTTCGTAAATACCGTTGACCGCGAAACCAATGGCTATTCACACGAGTGGTTGACTGAGTATTCGGATTTAGTTGTTTGGGGGCGACAGACTCAAACTCTGACTGTTCAACAAGCCAAACATCTACTCCAAAAGGCACAGCAGCAGCGAAAGCGGGCTAATGCCATCTTTGATCTGGCAATCGAATTGCGAGAAACCCTCTATCGTATTTTCTCTGCGATTTCTGCTCGCCAATCGCCTCAAGCGCAAGATATAGCACAATTCAATTCAATGTTGATTCAAACGCACACTCATTTGCAGCTCGTGTTTACAGAAAAGCAGTTTGTCTGGAGCTGGAACGATTCTCACCACCTCGAATACATCCTTTGGCAAATCATTAGGTCTGCCTCTGAACTGCTCACCAATTCAAATCTCAACCGCGTGCGAGAGTGTGCAGGAACGGATTGTGGTTGGGTGTTCTTGGACATGAGCCGCAATCGCAGTCGGCGTTGGTGTGACATGGAAGACTGCGGTAATCGAGCAAAAGCTCGGCGGCATTATGAACGAAGTAAAGAGTAGTACAGATGGCAGTATGCAGTTAGACAAAAGACCTTTAGAAACGATTTAGAAAGTCTCAAATGATCTCTGGCATAAACTTAAGCCTGTCTTGGATGAGTATGATCCACCGAAACTCACAGGTCAATGAGGTTTGAGACGCGCTAACCCTGACTTTTTATACCACAAGCAATATTCATCTACAAATTTGACGGTTTTTACAGGTGGCCAAGGCTCTACTATACTCTGTGTCTTCTCTCTACAGCTTGTATATTATTATACTATTGTTATAGTGACATAAGAGGGCTAATTATCTTGAAGTGGCGATGGAACGTGTTTTTAATCTGTCGGTGAGGCGATCACTGCTGATTCTACAATGGGGAAAGTTTTGCTCACACTAGATGCTGCAATGAAGCCACAATTCAAAATCGAGATAGCTGAAGAACCAAAACTTGATGAGACTGAATTCATTGTTCAACAACTGATCCAATTCAATAGCCGTTGTGCTGGTGAGGGCAATTTTCGGCAATTAGCTGTTTTCTTACGAAATGCAGATGAGAACTTAATCGGTGGGTTAATTGGGTCAACGTATTGGCAGTGGCTATATGTTGATGTTTTTTGGATACATGAATCTTATCGAGGAGGAGGTTACGGTATCTCCCTTCTAGCTACTGCGGAGCAGGAAGCTATTAAGCGAGGTTGTCAATATGCCTATTTAGATACGTTTAGCTTTCAAGCACCGGAGTTTTATCAAAAGCTTGGATACGAATGGCACTAAGAAAAGCTGAAATACTTGCCTGGCAAAGGGTTTAGAAAAATAATAGTTTTAAGGTCGGGAATCAGAATAATCTACAACCCTCAGTTTGCGATCGCTGCTTCATTAGCCTACGTTTTTCCAAAGTGATGAAACCCTTGTAAATAATACATTTGCGCTTTTCTTAGTGCCATTC
>NZ_JACJQM010000293.1:0-4161 GCF_014696655.1 Nostoc sp. FACHB-888
CTGTGTAACGAAGAAAGTCAAAGGTGGAGAAAAAGCGAATCAAGAAGCACGGCGAGCAGCAGATGCCTCTGCAAAGAAACCTTGCCTTGAATAACAATAGCCGGGACTGGGGTAGCAATCCTTATTGACCAGATTGCTGGTCAAATTGAGGCTAATTGCATTGCTCTACGTCAACCTAAACCTTTATCTATCCCTCTTGTGTCACTTTAGTAGAAGCCAATCGCTGTAAGCCTTCTAGAGCTTTAATTTCTGGGTTTTGGCTATAAATTCTAGTTTCTGTTAGTAAATAAAGTCTCAAAGCTTGATTCAATCAAAGGTTGAGACTTCTGCTTGGATTATTGTTTTCCAAAAGTGACATAACAGGGCTATGCCCGAATGGCACGCTTGTTAAGCTGAAGGGTAGGCGGCGTAAGGATGCTCCAGGGGCAGGGGTGCAGAGGGGAATTTTTATTTCTTCTGAACGCAATGCCTAAAATTTCTTCTTTCTCCCCTGCTCAAGAGCTGCCTCAACGATTTTCCCTTTTCAAGCGTGCCATTCATCTATACCCATCAGTTGTAGAGATTGCAAATACTATCACGGTATTCTATACAACGCGGATTCTCATATACAGTACAGCTGGCAAGCCCGAAAGAACATTTGTTTGGGTGGGATGTGGTTTGTATTTCAGGAGTTTTGAGTAGCGCTTTGTTGAACGGGCATTTGAATTCTCAGGAGTAAATGAATCATGGGGCGAAAAATCAGTAAAATCGATGAACTAGCTCAAAAACTGCTAGAAAGTCATCATCATAATCTTTCCCCTGGGGAATATGAGTATGTATCTACTTCTGCAAAACTAGTTAGCGAACAAATTAGTGCTTTTTATCAGGCAGCCGGGCTACAACCGCCAACAGAGAAAACAGTAAGAAATTGGTTCTACAAAAATAGATGTCCAGATTGGGCAATCGCTATCATAACTCATTGTTTAATTTCCCTAAATAGGGAAACTGCCTGAAATATCAAAATCCTATTGCATTGCGTAAAGACGTTTTTTATTGTAGAAGAGCAAGGTCAATAAATAGTCAATTGACAGTCACTGAACAATGCTTATTGATATCAACGTGGATATTCACATTGACATCAACATTGATATTAACGTTGACATCAATATGACATTAATATTGATACGAGTTTGACACGGATATTGACTAACTTTTTGAAACTGTTGATACGGATTTGACATTCTTAATGGAATCAAAGTGGAGAGAACAACTTTTTAGCTGTCAACCAAGTCAATCGGGGGCAAATCCTTTAGTTCTACCAATGTCAAAAGCAAAAGCCGCGAAGATTTTAGGCATTTGCTACCGCACGCTAGAACGATGGGCAGAGGTCGCGCCAAGCATCCCAGAGTATAGATTAATACTTGTGAGGATGAAGACTCTGACCCAAGAAAAAAAATTACGTGCGCCACCAATCACACCTTATCAAGTATGGGTCATCGGTAAGATTGGGGAATTGTTCTCTGACATCACTCAAGGGGTTGATAAAAAGGCTTTTGTTGAGATCATCATCGAAGCCAAAAAAGACGAGTACACCCGTGCCGAATTTGAGAAAGAACAACTTAGATTTACATCACAAGTATTAGGAGAGACACATCATGTCGGATAACACATTTACTCGCGCAGAATTGTTTGAATTATTAAGTGCCAGTTACAGCTCACAACAAATTATTGCTGGATTAGAACAACTTGCCACCTCAGACTCAACAGTTGATCCAAATGCAGAAGAATTTCCTGTAGAAATCAGCGATCGCTTAGAAAGGTTGTTCAATCTAGCCCAAGCAACCCTCGACAAATCGAAGCTGTTAGGAGGTAGCGGCAATTTAGCGAATATACAGACGGGAGCTATGGACATGGCCACTGAACAATTACAACTTGTTGGAGTCAGCCGGGAAACGTTTAAAGCATTCTTGGATATTGTTGCAGGTAAGACTGTTGCTCAAGCATTGGCAGTTCATCAATTTGAGCAAGAATTGTTTGATGAAATCACAACTGAACTTGATGCTCGTTCATTACAACGACGCACAGAGCAAGGCTTTGATGAAATAGCGTTTATTTATCAACTGGCTAAAGATCCTCAAATCAGGCAACAAATTACCCAAGAGTACGGGTTAAAGACTGGGGATGAGATTAAGCAACAAGTTCAAACCCTCGCTACTACTGCAACTCCTGGTTTTGACCCGGAAGCATTCTTACAAGAACTAGGAGTGCCAACACCCGAAAAAAAGTCCACACAACCGACAACAATTCAGGACTTGAAAAATTTGACACGCTCTTTGTTGAGCGAGAAATTCCAATCTCCAGCTTAAAATGGCGCAAGTTCTTCAAGGAGAATATTTTCGGATTCTCAGTCATTTTTTTTCTAGTTTGCATTGGGCTGTCTGTTTACATTCGTGTTACTAATGCACCAAATCAGACAAGTACAGAACAAATCCAAGTTAGACAGTAAGAGGTAATTGTGTGTTTAGAACGTGAAATATTAAATGCTGTCGGTTTTGAAACACCTCAATTAGAACCGGAAGTCACAGTTAATCAGGTAGAAGAAATAGTAGTCAAGGACGAACCAATCGCAAATATCATTGGCAATTTCAGCAAACTGTTAGATCAATACGAACCAGTTTCAAGGTAATTCTGGCAATGAAATACCAGAAGCAAGCGATGTTGGGATTATTGGGCATGGGGTTAATCGCAAGTCCTTGGTTATCACAACTGCCAGCCCAATTTAAGACTTACAACAGTGGCATCACGATTCGTGAGTCTGAAGAACTAGAACGCATTAAAGCCGAGCAAAGGGCAGAAACCGCCGACAAAATTAACTCTCTTGGAGTTATGCCCTCATTCAGTAAGTTACGAATCAGGAACTATTTAGACTCGAAAAAACGTAACCCTAGACCTGACACTACAGGTTATTTAGAAGATGAGACAGTTTTTGTGTATGACTCAACTGGTTTATGTATTGGGCGAATTGAACAGAGGCAATGGCGGTGGAAGTATAGATTCAAAAATGCTTGTAAGAATTCGCCACTGTACCAAGATTCCCGTAATTGACCAAGAACATTGGAGATTGAAGATCGCAGATTGGAGATTGAATGTTTTTGGTATAAGCCCAGCAGGAAAGTGGGCGGAATAAATCTCAAATCCTCAAGCCGCATCTCTTGTTGGTACAGTCAATCTCAAATCTACAAGACGCTCCTACGTCGCTAACGCTACGCTATCGGCAATCTACAATTGTTCGACCTATGAAATATCTCACTCCGAACAAATCTAATTCACAACCAAAACCAGAATCATCACCACAAAAAGAGCCGAAAAAAGGAGGGAGTGACTACTTAGAATTATTAGCTCGGTGGATTGTGGCATTAATCTCACTGCCAGTCATCTTTATCTCACATATCATTGCCCAATTCGTTACCCCAGGCACACCCGGATACAAGCTGGTTGGTGCAATTGGTTTCTGGATTGGTACACTCCTTTCTACTGATAGCATCTGGCAAGTTTTATTCCAGGGAAAACCCCTCCTCCCGTGGTTTGAGCAAGAATGGATTGGCTGGCTTGGTTGGTTGCAACTCCTATTGAATCCCTTATTTTGGATTAGTTTTGGCATCTCTGCACTAGTGCAAGTGATGGAAGCCCGAACCTTACGTGGTAAAGACCCACAACAGGCCAAGAACGAGTTTGAGGAATCAAAACAATACACACTCGGCAGTAAACCGAATGGCAATATCGACCTGACAGTGGCATTGTGGGGTGATTATAAAGCTGCTGGCATGAAAGAACGTCATACAGGTGGAGCGATCGCACTGTTTTTCTGGGTTCTGGATCTGACTACTACCTTCGTTGGTCGCAATCCCTTCAGATATACGAACCCAGGTTTAATTTTGGCTTGCTTTGCTTACAACGTAGCTTCAATGATGGCAGGCGAGATTGGTTACAACATTTGGAAATTAACTAAGTAAGAGAAAAGAACATGCAGCAACAGATACCAATGCTAGGAACTAAAGAAACGGCACTTTTACGTGACGACTACCCCAGCATTGAGTATTTGGAAGCTGGGAATACCGCCTCTTGGTTACAAGAGCGTCAAGATCAGTTATTAGTCCGCGCCAAAGATGAGCGTAATGGCAT
>NZ_JACJQM010000294.1:0-4117 GCF_014696655.1 Nostoc sp. FACHB-888
ACAAAGCTTAAGCTTATTGAGAACTGAAAACGAAAAATTAAGGTTTTCAAGCACATTTTACGAAAAGGAGTAGGGATTTTTAGAATAGTGGGATAGGTTCAACAGGTGATACTTCAATTATCCACAATGTACCAGTATCTCCGATGCGATGCCTGCGGAAAGGGTGGGTACGCCATCGCACATTTACTATTTATTTTCTAGTACATTACTAGCCAGTTGTGGTGTTCGCGCAGCGTCTCGTAGAGAAGCGATGACCGAGTGCTGTGGGTTAGCTGCTGAGTTCTACAGCGTTGGGTCAACAACTGGCGATTTGTGACTGTTCTGTTCTGTTGATATCTCATTTAAACGGCAATTTAGAGAGTTGTGATGCCAAATTGCCAAAACCTTTGAACATAGCGGTGTAACTTCAATTTTTTCTTAGAGGAAAGCCCAAAGAGCGTAGGCGCACCCCTTAAAGTAGACATCGCCACCTCACAACCTAGGCGCAGCCCGTCGTAGACATCGCTCTCCCAATTCTTAGAGGAAAAGTTAAGGATGCGTAGTTTAGCGATCGCGCTCAAGCCTAAAAATAGGCAATTTAACCAAGATAAGGGTATTGTGGCGGTTTAATTTTCAATAATTCAGCCCAGTATTGTATAGCATTATGTTTGGTGGTTTCTATGTCACGCGATTTGTGAACTCTGCCTATTTCCATTAAAAAATATGTGAGTTTTATAGCAGTAAGTAGGTTAATTAATCCTACCGCTTTTAAATGTTGTAAAAATAAATGAATAATAGTTTGTAATTTTTGTTTATGACGAAAATACATCCACCATTTCATTTGATGTATAGCAATACTAGTTTGATAACCTAATATAGTTTCTACTTGGGTTAATTTATCTTTAACCAGGGTAAGCGCATCTAATTTTGTAGCTCTTGATATAGATAAAAAGCTTAAAACTCTATCTGAATATCAATTTTCCATTCAAAATAGGACAAATTGTCGTAAATGATTGAAAAAACATAGTTCAAATAGTTTTTTATGTTTTTGACCACATAAAGCCGAAAATGTCAATCCCACCCCTTGGCTCAGTATACTAATTTTGAACTTATTTGTGCTTTGGGTGAACCTCAAAGCTACCGTGTCAATAGGGTTTGAGATGCGCTTACCCTGATGTCGTAGCTGATTTATTGTCCACTTACTGCCCAACTAAAACCCGGAACTGCTTATCTTGGCGAATGTTATCAAAGTCGGAATCTGTTAAAGCATACTCCCGATACTTTGCATCTAAATCAATTGCCCGTTGCAAATTCTCGATCGCTGCTTTGACCTCCTTCTTTAAGCTATAGGCACAAGCTTTGTTGTAGTAAGCATTAGCATCATTAGGTTGGAGCTTCAGGGCTTGGTTGTAATCGGCGATTGCTTGAGTGTAGTTGCCCTCCCTGGCGTAAGCAACCCCCCGACTGACGTAAGTATCAGTAAAGTTGGGCTGGAGGTTCAGGGCTTGGTTGTAATCGGCGATTGCTTGAGTGTAATTGCCCTGCTTGATGTAAGCAACCCCCCGATTGTAGTAAGCCACAGCATCATTAGGCTGGAGCTTCAGGGCTTGGTTGAAGTCGGCGATTGCTTGAGTGTAATCGCTCTGGAAGAGATGGGAGTTTCCAATCGATGCTTTCTTGTGCTCGCCTACGGCACGAGCAACTTCGCTACCTTGCTGTTCAGTAATGGTTTGGTTGAGCGCTTGCAGCTTGACATCCGCATAGGAGGGGTCGGTAGCATTTCGCAGGTTCCGCAGAATGTTGTCTGTCACCTGATAATTCTGCTGCTGAGTAATGAGCATTTGCGGTGGCTGGGCATAGACGGCAGGGGAAAATTCGCTCAAGACTGTAAAGATTCCTAAGATAGCGGCACTGGTGTAAATGTGGTTCATAAGCGACGTTAGGCAAAGCGTGTGAGCGGTTGCATCTCAACGAGTGCAGTCATAAATTAAGCTACCAAATGAAGTTACAGCTTTCCGGTTTCTTTCCTAGATCGGGGCAATGTGCTGGGAAGCGGGAGCAACGCGATTTTGTGAGGTGCTAAAAATTAGGGGTATAAATGACCTGTTTAATAGTGCGATCGCCCCCAACCCACTATGACTGAAACCCACAACCTCGGCATGACCGATACTGAGTATGCCCAGCTACTAGCCCAAGGCTACGACCCCAACCTAGAACACCAATTGATAGAGCTTGGCGAGAGCATAGACCAAGCCAGGAAGCTAGCGCGAATAGTGGGACTGACACAAGACAAAGCACCAGAGACTGATCAGGAGTGGGAAGAATTTATGGCAGTGTGGGAAGATTGATGCTGGGAGAAAGGAGCGAAGGGGCGAAGGGAGCGTGCCTATCATTCTTAGAGGAACAAATTAGGAGTAATGGCGTAATTGTCCACCTTCAGCGATGTGCCAACGCATCAATAGGCGTAGATATAGCGTCGCTGACACCAGGAGTAAACTAAACCGATTAGTTTAATTATTCCCCACGTAATTTAGGCAAGCTCATTCCTAAGCTTTTGTTATACATAGATTTTAGGTTTGACAGTAAAGTTGTTTATACCGCATTTAACAGTAATTTTTATATATTAATTAATACAGTGAAATACCTTATTAGCACATTGTTTTTGCATGGAGAAGGCAGTAATCTTTATGTGCTAATAATGTGTTTTAACCTGAACTCAGGTTATGTTAAGCCTCCCCCATGACGAGTCCTTCGATCGTATGCGCTTGTACGATAGGTTCTAGTGCGTCAACGATCCGGCAGGCGAAGTGCTTTCGGTGTTCTACAGGGATAGTCTCGTAGTAAGACCGAGTAAACTGGAGATCGTGCCGCTCTGCGTTTTGGGCATCTGGAGCATCCACACCAAGCACTAGGGCTGGCCGCGATTTTTGGGATTGGTTGGCGGTACCCCGATGAATAGTCAGCGCTGACCGGACAGATATATCTCCACGCTTCGGCATCTTCCTCACGGTGCGCTCCTGATATCGGCCGTAGAGAGATTTGGGCGGAAACATTTCGTGTTTGAAGCCAATTGGCCGATCCCACTGGGTGCCGGGCGCTATCTCGAACGGCCCCATGTCTTCTTCAACGTCCACGGTGGTCAAGTTGAAAGCAAGCGAGTTGAGCCTGCGTCCTGTCAGAGTGGCTTCAGGCGCGGGAAAGTCCCGGTGCCACGGCTGATTCAAGGAGCCAGTCAGAGGCACGTCGAACCCAATCTCCACGATTTTATAGTCCTTAGAGAGAACTGCGGTTGACACTGCCACTACCCAAGGATGTGTCACGAGGTCGAGAAATCCCCTGATTCTCTCCGGGTGAATCTCTACGTAGTATCGGTTAGGCCCTCGCCCCACCGTCCCACCAGGACGCGCAAGCGCTTCTGAGAAGAGAACTTCAATATCCTCACCGAGGCGATCTGCCCACATCGGCTCAAACGCCCCTTTCAACCCAATGATCCCGTCGCCGTAGAGTCCGCCCATTATGGTGGCAGTATCGTACTGCTCATCGAGCGCGGTTGGGGAGATGTCTTCTGTTTCCTCGACTTGGACGCTGTTCGTGTAGTCAAGGGTAACTTCGTGTGCGGCTGTATTCATCCTAATCTCCTTCTGAGAGCGTTTTAAAACAAGGTTATAACAGGGTCATCGTGGGCGGGATTATAGGCATATAGTTCTGCTACCCGGCCACAATGGCCCCAAGAACTAATAATAATTTGGGGTAGAGGGCGCGTAATTGGGCTATAAATTTCTAAATAAAAGGGTTATGGTTAAAACTCATGTAAATTCGGTTCTCATCACCTAATAAAATTATGATTACCGCACTTAAGTAAAACTAAAAAAAGATTACGGTTTACTCTAATTGCTCAGTTCGGTAAACCAGAATAATAACTATTAATACCAATAATAATCAACTAATTATTCTGCTGTTGAAGGGGATAGTCCAGTTAGAGGCTGTTTGAAAAGTCAAAGAAATGGTAAAAAAGCTCTCTCAGTATACGCTGTGAATATATAGTAGACAGCACTGAGAGAGCAACATGAGTAAAGCATACCCCAGCAATCTGACCCGTGCTCAATATGAATTTCTGAGTGACATGATTCCAGAACCA
>NZ_JACJQM010000295.1:0-4084 GCF_014696655.1 Nostoc sp. FACHB-888
CACTTTGAGCCTTGGAAAATAAATCAAGCCAGAAATACTGATTTTTTCGTTGATTCTCAATTTCAGTAGTCACTACGTATACTTTAGATGCGTTCGCCCTGGACGATTTAAAGTGATCGGTGAGGACAGTCTAACTTTTGGTAAATTCCAGCACAATTTTCCCTTGCGTCCCCCCCCGCTCTAGACGCTGATGTGCTTGAATTATCTGATCCCAAGACAGCGTTGAATCAATGATGGGGCGAAGCTGAGTGCGCTCGATTAGTTTTGTCAAAGCATCTAATTTTGCTCGGTACTGTGGCGTGAGAACAAAATGGATAGTCAGATTCTTGCCCCATGCTTCGATGAGTGATTGCGGCGTTTCAGTGTCTACAATACTCACAAGCCTGCCAAATGGGCGAATAATTTCTGGGCTACGCTGGATTGTTTGCCCACCGATCGTATCCAAAACTAAATCAACACCTAGCTGATCTGTTTCCTGATAAATAACTTCCGCGTAATCTTCGTTCTTGTAATCAATGGCTCGATCTGCACCAAGTTTTTTGACAAAATCGAGATTTTTAGAACTGCATGTTGTAAAAACATAGGCTCCCATCGCTTTTGCAAGTTGAATCGCAATTGAACCAACGCCACCAGCACCCGCATGAATTAGAACTGATTCCCCAACTTGAAGATTGCCCCTCGTCACTAGACAATCCCAAGCCGTTCCTCCTGCGAGAGGAAAACACGCTGCTTCAATGTGCGACAAGTTAGAAGGCTTAAGCGCAACAATCCCTGCATCAGCAACATGATATTGAGCATAGCTGCCAGATTCTCCAAAAATCTGCGGCGAGTAATAAACTTCGTTTCCTACCTCAAAGTCTGTCACTGACTCTCCAACTGTCTCAATAACCCCTGAAATGTCAACTCCGATAATTGCTGGTAATCGAACCAAGTCTTTGTAATCACCACGGCGAGTCTGACAATCAACTGGATTGATCGATGTCGCACACACCCTTACTAAAACCTGATTAGGTTTTGGTATTGGCTTGGGTACAGTTTGAATCTCAAAACTCTCAGCACCACCAAATGTTGTCAGTACGGCCGCTTTCATACATTCCATCTTTGCTAATCATCCTTGCTTTATAATCAACGGTAAAGGTATTTCGATACCACTCAACGTAAATGGTTCTCTCTTGTCCCGCAAGTCAGCACCATCTAGTAAGGTAGTTACTGTTCAGTCGCAAATGCAGTCATCACAATCCCGTAACTTGCCAAAAAAAATTCCTGCTTCTCAACCACCTGTGGCTCATATCGTAGAGCATACTCTTGGTTGTAAATGGATGCTGGAGGTTTTACGCTTAATTCGTCAAGGTATCAACCGCCCAGGAGCAATGACTCGTGCAACTGAGGGATTGACCACTAAGGTTTTGAATGAGCGATTAGTAGATCTCGTAAACTTTGGTATTGTTGAGAAAGTTGCTTATCCAGAAATTCCGCCCCGCGTGGAGTATAAGTTGACTGCCTTTGGCTCTCGGTTCGTTGAAATTCTGGATATTATTGATGATCTAGAAGAATATTGCCAAAGTCGCCTCTAGAGCATTGGGATAGATAGTAGTTTATGTGCAAGTTAAAGCGCAGCCCAACAACCGCGCTGCACCGGAAGCTTCAATATGGTCGGTTGAGTTGCAAAGGTTGTCTGGGTGCGGTGAGCGCGAACGTTATCAACTTGTACTAGATAAGCAAGTTTTCAGCAACTCAGCAACTTCTTGCGCGATCGCAATCAGGGCATGATTCACCGAAGAGTTGCGAAGAGAATCAGTCTGAGGTGTACCTTCATGCTCAGAATCATTTCTGCTTTGTACTAGTAAATGCGTCATAGAACTACCCTCAATGAAATAACAAAACTGCTTTCGTCTATTACGAATGGTACTAAGTTAAAGTGAAATCGTTGGCTGATAAGGGCTGGAGAAAATGAATAGCTTCGAGAACGGGAGAGTTCCGGAATCAGGAAAACCTCCAATTCCCAGCTATGCGATCACTACTTCATGGTGATCATTTTTTAAATTGCTGAAACACTTGAAATTACGACATTTGTGCTTATCTTAGTGCCATTCATTTCTGAGGCTTTCACCATCATTGAGGCAATTATGTTCCAACTTTTATCAAATCGGCAGCCTTTTCTCCAATCATAATTGCCGATGCATTTGTGTTTCCTGTGATCATAGTTGGCATAATCGATGCATCAACAACTCGTAACCCTTCAATCCCCCGTACCTTGAGTTGAGGATCGACAACCGCCATTTGATCAATACCCATTTTGCACGTCCCAACAGGATGCCATGCCGTACCGCACGTTTGCCGAATATAATCTTCGATTGCTTTGTCGCTATGCACGGAACTCCCTGGAGCAATTTCCTCGCCCCGAAACTCATTAAACGCATCGGAGTATACAATTTGACGCAAAATTTTAAGTCCTTCAACCATCAGTTGCATGTCAGATTCTTTCTGAAGATAGTTGACCCGAATCAACGGTGGGTCGAAGGGGGAGGAGGAACGTAGTCTTACACTACCACGACTTTCGGGACGGGTGATGTAAAAGGGAAGAGTGAATGCCGGACCTTCACGTGCATAGGCAGGATCGACATATAAAATCGGAACAATTGTAAATTGCAAATTAGGCGCTGCATCTAAATTATTGTTGGTATGCAGAAATAACCCAGCCTCTCCCCCATTACTACTTGGCGCAAGGGGCACGTCAGTAGTAGACTGGTAGGCAATAACAGCAAGTGGGTGATCTTGAAGATTCTGCCCGACACCCGGCAAATCAACAACCACAGGAATGCCGGAAGCCCGCAGATGTTCAGCTGGTCCAATTCCAGAAAGCATTAGCAGTTTAGGAGAATCGAAGGCGCCAGCACTCAAAATCACTTCGGAGTTGACCCTAACTTGATACTCCGTTCCGTTTTGAACATACACTACCCCTACCGCGCGCTTTCCCTCAAAGAGTAAACGAGTCACCAATGCTCCTGTTTGAATGGTCAAGTTGGGGCGATCTTTAATCGGACGCAGAAATGCCACTGCTGTACTTTGGCGCTTGCCATCTTTCACGGTCACTTGGTAAAGTCCTGCACCTTCCTGCTGTACGCCATTAAAGTCGGGATTTTGCTCATAGCCCTGTGCGATCGCGGCTTCCACAAAGCGTTGCGACACTTTTGCAGGAGAGAGTGGATCTGTGATACTAAGTGGTCCATCAACCCCGTGAAATAACGATGCTCCTCGCTGCTGGTTTTCCGATTTCTTGAAGTAAGGCAAGACATCCTGATAACTCCAACCAATATTACCTAACGCTTGCCAGCTATTGTAGTCACGTTCATTGCCTCGTATATAAATCATGCCATTAATCGAACTGCTGCCGCCCAAGACTTTACCGCGTGAAGCTAAAATTTTGCGGTTATTTAAGTAAGGTTCCCCTTCAGTTAAGTATGCCCAGTCCACTTCCGAGCCTAAAAGTGTAGTAGGCCACACTGAGGGAACTTGAATTTCTGGCTTGGTATCAGGACCACCCGCTTCGAGCAGCAATACTTTAGTATTAGGGTCTTCTGTAAGACGGTTGGCAACAACGCAGCCTGCTGAACCGGCGCCAATCACAATATAATCAAAAATTGCTTGCATTGGTGTATTAAGACTTGATACTTCAACTGGTAGCTGATTCGTTGTAAGCTAATAAGCATTTAAGTTGCATCAAACCAGGGCTGAACCCCTTACTACAAGAGAATCAGTCTGGAAAAATGAATGACGATTAGCTTATTACTCACACTTACTCCAGAGCCTTTAAGCAGTGCTGCGAGATCGTTGAAAGCAGCACTGTGACGGTATGTGGTTGTCATGATTTCTCCTTTTCAGGTCATTGTTTGTTAAATAACGGCGACATTAGTGGGTTGGCGATTGCAAATTCTGCTGCTAGTCGCGCCCTGCCACAATAATCTTTTCTGCTAAACCGATCTGGTTAGAAAACATTACCTCGTGACTACCGGGCATTTGTACAAGCCGAAATAGCCCCAAGCGGTTAGACATTCTCGGATGCCAACCCCACTGTTCGCCTTGA
>NZ_JACJQM010000296.1:0-4005 GCF_014696655.1 Nostoc sp. FACHB-888
AGGGGGTTGAGCAGGAGTGCCAATGGCGGCTAAAATTAGTGGAAAGGCTTGTGCCACACGTCCTGGAGACAGTTTATTCTGAGTTGATTGCCAGGGCAAGGGGGAATCAATACAGGCAACTCTTGCGAACCAGAGTTGCCAAGTTAGCAGGGGCATTACTTTCACTCTATCGCTCTGCCGCCCGAGTAGAGCTCAATTGAGGTTGTGTCCAATATAACCTCTGCTTGGCAAATCTGTACCAATGCTCTAGAGCAAAGCGGCGTAGGTATTTTTGCCAGAGATCCTCTAATGGAGGCATTGTCTGACCCAACCAAGCACGAGGGATAAGGGTTGGAACTTACGATTGCGTCCAACTGGTTGGATCACCTCGACGCGAATGATTTCCATTGCCCGGTTTGGGGATTGAAGAAAATGAAACCCACTCCAGCGCATTACTTTAACTCGACCAACTTGCGGGTCTTCAACTTCTAGAGTTTCAGTTACCTCTGGCCAAGTTTGGGGGTCATTGACCTTAAATTTATGACCATGCTTACAAGGTGCGCCTCGTCCTTTATAAGCACCAGGTGTACCCCATACGCATCGGTTAGATGCTAAACGCAACAACAGGTCTGCGTTAATCTCCTCCGTGGCTTGGACAAATTTGGCATTGCCGTAGCCTCGGTCATAAGCGGCAAGTGGTCTTTTTCCTAACTCACGGGTTACAAGTTTTAGTTGGAATGCGGCAATACTAGTTGGCGTTTCAAAGCTGGTTATCCGTTCATGTTTTAACGGCAATGCCCAGCTCCCATCCGGCTCTGGTATCCAGGAAGACAGTACTGTAACTTTGTCCGATGCCTATGCTCCCTCTTCTATCCCCATAAAAAGTTCTTTCTTTTAGTGTCTTTGCTTCTGGTCGTGTCCAAAAGCTATGATCTCCTGCTAGAAAAGGCTGTTCATCCGTCGCTATCTCCTGTACCAGCAGCTTCATCAACTTCCTCTTCGGTGGGCGACTATCATGCAGTGCTGCATAAATGCTCGACCATTGCCGTCGAAATACTGGGCTTTGTGACAAGCTTACAAATGATGGGATACTCGGACTTGTTAATACTGCATCCATCAATTCAAATACTGCATCTTTGGCTTTCCCCAAACAATCGTAGATAGCTTGGCGGAATTTTTCTAGTTGTGTCAGGATCATCACGTCAATGATTTATCGATTACTTTCATTGACTTTACGGCAGTCAGTGTTACTGCTGACTGCTTTTCTGTAGCCTTTTAGTCCAAAGTCCAGTTATTTACCGACAAGTCTTATGTTTTTCCACAAAGTAACCGATGACCTGTCAAAGTAATGTGATTTGAAAGCATCGTAAAATTACGCGAAAGTAGACGCAGAATTTATGTAAGTTTTATTACTTGCTTTGCTGTACTTCTGGGTGATACAGTCTGTTTATGGTTGCAGAACACCCTTATGTTTGCAGGTATGCTCCTCAGTAAGCGCATAAATTTACGCATCAAAAAAATCGGCTTACCTAGAATATGGTTGTAAATATCCTCTGGGTTAAACCAAACTGAGTCTGGGAGCAACGCGATTTGATCAGGTGGCCATAATCCTGCGTAGGCGTAGCCCGTCGTAGACATCGCTATTCATTCCACTTAACCAGCACCCCATCAACACAAGCAATCCCCCACTGCGGAAACTTCGTCAGCAGTTTCTTGATCACAATCTGCAAAGCCGGATCATCCCAGCACTCTTGCAAAAAGTCAAACCCCGGATTCTGCCCCGAATTCGCTGCAACTTTGAGTTTCTGCATACGCTCCGGTCGCACACTTGACCGCGCAACAATCGCCTCATGCGACCATTTTTCAGCATTTGGCACGGACGCGGCGGAACCTTCATCAACTGCTTTGACTTCTACACCCAAAACTTGGTTTTCTCCTAACAATGTAGCAGAATTACTTTGTTCTACTTGTCTCTGTGTTTGATTAGCGATCGCACCCGCTACATTCTCCCAACACCGCTTGAGTGTGCGCCCAATCTCTCAATAGAGCCGAAACTGCTATGTTTTACGAGCAACAACGTAGTAAATTAACTCCTCATACCATACACCTTGCTCAGTTTCTAGTGCCGTGATCTCTTCATCATAGCTGGCTTTGATCTGGCAAATTTTTGGGGGTGTTAATTCCCGTAACGGATTATCGATATGTAGCCAGAATTGCCCATTCCATCTGCTTTGTGCTTCTTCTATGCTCAGGTAAGCCCCCATCTGTCGAGGATGAATTTCAATTTGGTCAAACTTGGCTTGAGTTAATAGGTGTTGAATGGTTCATGTAGATTTGGCAGTGTGATTCCATTTTTTGCACAAGCTTCTACAATCGACAATGCTAAATATGAATTTTCAGACGAGCAGGTAAATGCGATGAATCCACCGAACTTGAGGCAACGATACCAATTTTCGAGAATTTTAGGAATTTTGGGAAAAAGCACGATGGCGTAAGAACAATAGATCACATCAAACTTGTCTGCTTCAGGTTGATATGCTTCTGCATCAACTTCAACTAGCCCAACATTGGATAAGTTTTCGGCTTGAATTTTCTGTTGAGCAATCTTGAGTAGTTCTGTTGCGAGATCAATTCCAATCACATAACCATTTGGGCCTACTTTTTGAGCAGATGTGATTGCAATATTTCCTGTTCCTGTCGCCACATCTAAGACGGATTGCCCAGGGCTTGGAGTTACATAGTCAAAAAGTGCAATTGCACGATTGAGGGTGACATAGTTATCATAATTAGTTCTGGCATTGTAAAAATTGATGATTTCCTGCTTATATGTCATAAATGAATGGCACTAAGTTAAGCTGAAGGTTAGGCGGCGTAAGGATTGCAGAGGGGCAGGGGTGCAGAGGGGAATTTCTATCTCTTCTGTTCGTATGCTTAAAATTGCTTAAAATTTCTTCTTTCTCCCCTGCTCCTCTGCACCCCTGCTGCCTCAACGATTTTCCCTCTCCCTGCACCGCTTAACGGTTCCTTGAATCTCTGCATTTAGTCGAAACTGTGAAGTACACGGTATTTCCCTCAACTGCTGCAAAAGTTCTTGCACTTCTTAATGACTCGAACGAAATTAGATTGCTCAAGTGTCACAGAGAAATTGCGATAGGTGAGACGGCATTGATCGCGTGTGTACAAGCTGACCACTTGCGAGATACTCAAGTTCTTCAGGGGTTGATTGACGTTCTAGAGCTTTATTACGATGAGGATGGCGACCGAATTGGATAAGTATATCTCGATGTCGGCGTGCTTGCGCTGCGGAGAACTCTAGTAATGCACGATACTTCTGTGGTGCTTCCTGCACAAGGTTGTCCGCAAGTTTAATTGCCAGTTCCAAGTTGCTAAGATCCTCAGAATGCCCCAATGGCAGGAAGAAAAAGGTTTTCTCCCAAGGGGTTTTGAGAGCTTCATAGTGTCCTAGATTGATGCCTTCAAGCGTCAGATGACAAGCTTTCAAGTCCTGTGCGAACGCTTGCACCGTATCCGGATAGATTGAGCGCGAGAACTGGTCAAGGACGAGAATTAGCGCCAGCCGTGATCGTGGCTGACCAGACCAAGCATCTAGTTCACCTCGCATGGCTTGTTCTAGCAGTGGTGAAAAATGCTCGATTACTTCAGCACCCGCCCCACCGCGAAACCACCATTGCCAACGACGAACTATCGTTGCTTGATCGGGGCTTGGTTGGCTTGGAAACCAGAACTGAAGCACATCTTCGTATTTTTCGGTTATCAAAGTAAACCTGCCTTAGCTCTGCCGTATAGTTTAATTGTCTGGTGATTGCTGGAATATACCAGTAGTTGAAGTGCGATCGCCAAAAGCCACTACATGAATGGCTAATCGCTACCCGTTTCAATCAACCAACGAGCCGACACAATTGCTATCTTCCACCATTGAGTATGAAGAATGTTAGTGCGATTCGTTGATTAGTGAATCACGGTAGCCAGTCCGTAAATAACTAATCCAGCCCGTCAGCAGATTAC
>NZ_JACJQM010000297.1:0-3991 GCF_014696655.1 Nostoc sp. FACHB-888
TTAATACTTAATAGTATGAATATTCTTAGTAACTATTTTTGTATTATTTATAATACTTTTTGAAGTGCGGAAGATGGGATATAAGGCTTAAGTGGCTCATGAGCGAGAAGCAGATGTAGATTTTTTGCAGTTAATTGATCGGGACAAGCCGGAACTACGTATCGGTCAAATTCCGCTTGGGCTTTTGTCATTAAAGCTCCAAGAAGTTGGGCATCTCCGAGTTGTATTGCTTCAACTGCTGCCTGGGTAATTTCAGAACTAATAGAACCAAAATATTTTTGGACATTTTGCTCTATTGAATTAGTAGCCAAAGGATAACACTGATTCAATCGTCTTAGTATTGCTTGTGTGTTTTTGCTACCGCCGAGATCGACAATCACAAAAAACAAATCTTCATTAACTTTTAATTCGAGCAGGTCGATTTTTTCACCATCAAATATCATCAATATTGGGCGATTTCCATAAGCACAAGCTTGATCCATACGACCACAAAGGCTAGGAGTGGTTCTTTCTCCCAAATAGGCAAACTCCATTTCTAAACGAATTGTCATCTTCAAGTCATACAGACGATTAAAAGCCCTCGCAATCAGAACGCAAAAGGCAGCACTCGAAGATAATCCCTTTTGGATGGGTAAGTCGGTTAGATAATTATCAATCTCAAGTCCGCCAACATCATAGTGAGTCAGAATTTGATATGCTGTACCAGCAGCATAACTAAAAAAACCGCCCTCTTTGGCTATGGACTTGAGAGTATTAGATTCCATAGGTAATCTGAGCGGTTCATAACTCCTGCCATCATTGAGAGAAGCACGAATAATTAATTCAGTAGAATTTTGCAAGACATCAGCATAAATTCCTTGATTAGTGCCAACAATTAAGGTGTAACCCTTTTCGAGCAGAGGATTAACACTGCGATATTCTCCTGCCCAATCGCTGTGTTCTCCGAACAAACAAAGACGCCCTGGAACAAAAATTCTCATTTGAAGTTTCCTGTTCTTAATCGAGGTATATTATTCTGATTAGCGTGAATAAACAACATACCATTCATCATTCCTCTTCCCACATCAGCAAGACTTTCGGCAATACTCGTGAGAATTGATTGGGGAGGTGATGACTACACTCCGTCTAGCGATGTCTACGACGGGCTGTCCGGTGTCGCTACTTCTCCCTCTATCCCCAGATTTCCTTACTCAGCACCCCATCACCAGCAACAATATCTGACGGCTGCCAGGGAAGAAGCTCAAAGCCGCAGATGTCGTCTTTTATAAAATTGTTTTATTTAATGTCTTAACTCTTAATCTAAATAAATTATGGCACAAATGAGCGAAATGCTTCTTGTAGTAGATATGCAAAACGGGTTTATGTCTGATAAATGCAGACATATTATTCCTATCGTCATTAAATCAATTAAGTATTTTTTAGCGGCTGGTAAAGTCGTTGAATTCACAAGGTTTATCAATACTCCTGACAGCAATTATGTTAAACTAATTCATTGGTCAAGGTTGATAGATGAACCAGAAACGAGCATTGTTGATGAACTTCAGCCATATATAAATTATATTTTTGATAAACCTTATTACTCTGCATTTACGGAGAAGTTTTCAATTTTTATTTTAAATAATCAAATCAGCAAAATATATCTTTGTGGAGTTGAAACTGATAGCTGTATTTTGAAGACAGCAATTGACTCTTTTGAGCGTGGTATTGAACCAGTCATTATCGAGGATGCTTGTTTTAGTGATGGTGGTCAGCAAGCACATGATGCGGGTATTTTTTTGCTGAAACGTAATATAGGAAAAAACCAAATTAAGACGACTGATGAGATTCTTGAAAAGATGTCATAAGCGCAAAAACTCAACATTCTTATTTCTCAATTAGCCAGCCTTCAAAGAGGAACGCACTTTTTCAACAACTAGTGCTTCGCCACATAAACTTTGCGTGGTGGCAAGCTCTTGGACAGAGGTGCGGAGGGGCAGGGGTGAAAGAACTTGTACAAATCTCTCCTCTGCTCCCCTGCTCCCCTGCCGGACTCCACCCAGCAATTTTGGGTTGGCAGACCACTAGAGTAAGTGCGCCAGGTTCAAATGGACAATTGAGATTTGCCGAGCGCACTAATTCTCGAAAGGACGCAGAACCGCCGTGATCGCAAGCTATAGCGTGTTCTTATCATCGCCCAGGTTGACTTATCCCTGGTCTTGTATTTAAGGAACTTGCATTCCGCGTTGCACAGCCGGACGTTGCTGCACCATGTCCACCCAGCGTTTGAGATTTGGGTAGTTGTCGAGTGTTAAACCCTGAAATTCATAAATTGCTACCCACGGATAAGTTGCAATATCAGCAATAGAATAGTCACCACAGATAAATTCATTGTCTTGCAGTTGTTTATCCAAAACACCATAAATACGTAAAGTTTCCTTTTCATAACGCTCGATGGCATAGGGAAGTTTTTCGGGTGCAAAGCGTTTAAAGTGGTTAAGTTGCCCAAACATTGGCCCGACTCCTGCCATTTGGAACATGAGCCACTCTAGTACTTGAAAACGGCTTTTTTGTTCAGTGGGTAAGAGTTTACCTGTTTTTTCAGCGAGGTAAATTAGAATTGCACCCGATTCAAAAACTTTAATCCCAGTTTCTTGGTCAACAATGGCAGGAATTTTACTATTGGGATTGATGGCGATATATTCAGGTGTAAATTGCTGTTGAGTAGTAATGTCAATTTTGTGGACATTGTAGGGCAATTCGACTTCTTCCAGCATGACGGAAGCTTTGCGTCCATTGGGCGTGGTGAAGGTGTAGAGATCAATCATCTGCTGCTATCCCAAAATTTTGACATTTTCCGATGGTAGTGTAGCTTTGATTGAGAATTTAGGGTATTAGCCGATAGAGAGATAACAGCAATACTGAACAGGTACAGCTTATTACTTAGAAATTATTTTCCGGTGTTGACGTAACAATAAACTAGCACTAATTATTCCTATACCAATCAATATTGTACTATTTCTCGCTTCCGGAACTTTTTGAGGAACCATAAAGGAACCACTTAAGACAACTATACCTGTGTTTCTAGGTTCCGTTGTTGCATTCAGATTGAAAATTACGTTCTCCGAAAGTGTTAAAATTCCTGTTGCACCTTGAAAATTACCTTCTCCACCTACAATAGTTGTAGTGCCGGAAATCGATGCCGTAAAATCTTCAACGTTACGTATAGCAGTACCAGTAGTGCTTGCAAATAATTTATCGTCACCGTTACCAAAAAATGTTTCAGTAAGAATTGGTAATCCTTCTATACCAAACTCTGTGGCATCTTTAACTATTGATTCCGCTCCTGTATTGTCATTTCTTTCGATATAATTCATTCTTAGAAAATTAGTCAAACCATAAGGCACAACAGTACTTTTACCCGTTACAGTTGATTTAAATACATTATCCTGAATCGGTTCAAAAACAGTTTCTGTATTGTAAATAGCCTCAAAAGGAAAAGTAACTTCAGCATCTGCTTTTGCCACATTTAACCCCAAGCTTAGCAATGCTATTTGTATGAATGATAAAGCGAAGGAGCCAAATTTCATATGTTTTTATCCTTTAGTAATAAATACATTCGTAGTAATTTTAGATAACGCTACTAAAATTATTTAATTAGAAGTTTATCAATTAATTAAAATTGGATGATTTCAGCATTAAAACGTAGTTTAATAGTTGCGAGTCCTACGTTACATTGCTACTCGCACGCCGCAACTTTTAGTAAATTATTATTTAAGATTTTTATCTGGGCAAAATAAAATTAATATTTACTAATTCTTCATTAGTACCTAAAGTATATAAATTTTAAATGAATTTACTTTAAGTAAATAAAAATAGAAATATCACAGTAGTATCCCTTATGCAACAGATTAAGAGACCATTTATAAAGTAAATCTTTAGACAACAAGACGACGCAACATAACACGAGTCATAACAGCGTATATCGCAGCTTCACTCATTTCTGGAAGACGTT
>NZ_JACJQM010000298.1:0-3977 GCF_014696655.1 Nostoc sp. FACHB-888
GCTGGCTTCACATCCAGCCCCGTCCAATGAGCGGCAAAAGCCCACATATCCGCCGTTTCCTCAATGATCTTGTCCGTGGGCTTGCCCGCTCCATGTCCCGCCCGTGTCTCGATGCGGACAAGGTGCGGCTTGTCAAGAATTCACTTGCCATGTAATCACAATGATTTCCGCAAACCCTAAGACAAGTATTAGCCGCGAAAACCCTCCTAAAATGGCCTCCATCGTCCAGTTCTGACTCTGAACCTCCCAGATCATCCAAACAATATTGAATCCAATCACCAACCAGGGTAGAATTACCGCTGAATTCCGTCTGCGATAGAAGCGGATCGTCTCCTCCCGCCAAAAAGGGAAGGTACTGAGAATACAAACAAAGTAGGACGCTCCTGCACTGGCGAACAGGCTAGTTTGAAGACCCGAAGGCAGGTTTGGGTATCCAAGCGCGATCGCCGTCAAACAAACTCCGAGCGCGAGGTACAGGAAACTAAACAAGGTAAATCGTTTCATTATTTCTTCTCCGGTGAAGCTTATTCTCTGTACCACACACGCACACATTGAAAGCAATTGACTGCAACGCCCTGGCTGATCATCACTGGGTAGACCCCATTACTGACTGTCACGCCGTAAACACCATCACTTGTGCTTTTCAAGCTATCTGGTAAAACAACGGTTTCAACATTGATCACCTGTATCGTTGTATTTTCAATCCACTGATTGACCTCACTCACAACCTCAGAGAAGGATTCATAATCGGAAGCTCCGCCGAAGGGTCCCCGTTCAGTAATCCGAGGCACAAAATCTTTGCACTGAATCATTTGATTTACCACCTTAAACTGTAGAGTTGAGCATCAATTCAAGTAGTGGGCATCGCCCACCATTTTTAAAACCTTTCTTTTTAAAACCTTTCACGGTAAAGCTTTGTGGGCAGTGCTAGCCCTACGAGATATATTCCAAAACTTAAGCCAACCTTGCCAGTAAACTGCTAAGAACAGAGGCAAAAGCATGAAAGCTGATATGGGCTAACATTGCAGCTTCTAGCGAATATTGCCAAAAGAGCCAGCCAAACGCAATCCCCACAATCCCATTCAGTAACAACGCCCGAATAATCACAGCTGGAGTGAGGGGAACGATCGCGGCAGTCGCTGGCAGGTGTAGTAATCCAAATACTAACGCGGCTAGAAAGATCGCACCCTGGTAAATCCCTTGACTTGGCAACGTAACGCCTTGTTTTAGCCCTTTCCACGCGATCCAAACAAGCAGCGACATTAAACCCCAGCGCATCAAAATTTCCTCAGTAATGCCGCCATAGAACATTGCTGTGAGCAAATTCAACCAACTTAGCTCTGTATTATTGGCTGCCCGTAGCGCTTCAGGTAGGACAGGTTGCATCAACTGATCGAGCAACAAGAGAACGATCGTCGCCGCTGCACCCACACCCAAGCTCCACTTCATCTCAACGGCAAAAGATGGAGACTTAGCGGTGTGAAACACCCAATGATCAATCAAATGAGAGCTTAATCCAACACGATAGGCACAACCAATTCCGATTAGAATGCTGATTGCCAGTAGAATTGAATACTGTAGTCCTTGCAGAAGCATTAAAATCCACAATGGCGGCACTTTTTCCAGTATTTCTGGAGACAGTTTCGCTAACTGTTGCTCGACTAAGGGAATAGACGTGATCGTGAACATGACAATTCCCACACTGCCCAACCCAAATAGAATCCCGAATTGTTTCAAAATTGCCATTGGTTTAACCTCCAGATGATCCGTCCTATCAGTCCATGCCAGCAGCTACCATCACCGGAATTGTGGGCAAGTTGAAAACGACGTGAACAATGACAGCAGTCCAGACCGAGCCGCTGCGGCGGAAGGCCTCGGCAGTGGCGAGACCAGCGACTACGGCTGCGGGAAAGACGTTATTGACTGACGAGATTACCGACGACCCTTCTGATGCCTCTGGGAAACGGGTTCGGATGCCTCGTCGCGTTTGAACACCTTGTAGGTGATCGCCAGGAATATGGGGATTATCACCAGCACTGATAGCGCCACGTAAGTTGCGTTTTTCATGAGAATACATCCTGACTTTTGCAGATGATTTACGCTGCATTGCTGGTTTCAGCCTTGACTTCGGCTGGGATTACGAAAGCTCTTAATTCGACCATCTTGTCGCCACGAAAGCGCCAGATGTCGCAGTACGAGAATGAGCCGCCTTCCCGTCTTCGTCCTTGATTGTGAGGTCGCCGAGTACCGTGACGAAATCCCCCTCAGCGATCAAGTTCGCAACGATATTCAAAGGCGGTTCCACATACTCCGTTGCCATCCATTGGCGAACGGCTGCTTTTCCTTTCAGGGTTCTGTCGCCGACAAATGTCCATTCCGTGTCGTCGGTGCAGAACGACAAGAATCCTTCATAGTTGCCTTGAGCGATCGCCGCGTTTGCCTCTTCTAAGATGGCTTTATTTTTGTCTGACATTTGAATTTCTCCTCTATTCAAGTTGTCTTTGTTTTAGCCAACTTGAGTTTAATAAGTTCCAACACTCAACTTTGAGTATGCTCCAGCGCAACTCGATCCCAATGTCCTAAATTGGCTGCTGCTTCATAAGTGCTTTGGAAAAAAGCAAGGAGCATTGCATCTGGATCGTCAGTTTGTCTCACGGCTTCATAGGGTAGGATAAACTCTTGCATCTCTGAGCTGTAAAAAGCTTCTGTGGGTTGGATCGGGTAATCATGGAACCCTGACGGCGTAGGGTAAGCATAAGCGTAAAAAACAGGCTCCACCACTGACCCACCCCCCGGCCAAAAACCACAGCTACTGACTTCGTGTGAATAGGCTTCTCGTGTGACCCAATCTGCCATATTCGGAACTCCTCCTGGGTGTTCTGGCGCACGACGACCAGAGAAACGAGTCACAGCAAGATCAAAGCTGCCCCAAAAAAAATGTACAGGGCTGGATTTACCAATAAACTGGGAACGGAATAAGGTCATGACCCGATCGACTTGCACAAGAATTCGCCAGAACCGTTGTGCATATTCCGGATCATAAGCTGCGTGTTGATAGTCCTGATCGAACGGGATTGGTTCTGAAACTTCTTGCGGCATCGTCCAGATTCGGACTTCGATGCCGATGTTGCTCAATGTAGTTAGCACCATTTGGTAAAAATCTGCCACAGAGCGAGGAGACAGTGCAATTCTTTTAGCGATGCCGTCGCTAGTGTCGATTTGTAGTTGATGGTCGAGAAAATCAAAGCTAATTTGAAAGTTACGAGTTCCGCAAGGGATTGAAGCAGTTGTTAGTCCACGCGGTGTGACATAAAGAGTAGATTGCCACCAGTGATTGAGTTTAGGTGCCAGTGCCAACCGGATTTTACCGATGACTTGCGTCCATAGATGGAGAGTTGCATAGGTATCCTGCCAAGCTGCTAAGGGCAAGCTGGGCCAAACGATGTCAATGGAAGTATTTTGATTAGAAACAGCCATAAAAATCACCCACATGAGGAGAACATGTTGAAGAAGAAGGAAATCTAGATGAAATTAGAATCGCTATTAATCGCTATCAATAGTCTTTTCTCTGTTTATCTGGCAAAATTCACGGGACGATGATTTGTTCAGATGCCTGCGATCGACTTTCGCGGCTAGTCGCGCCCTGCGACAATAATCTTTTCTACTAGACCGATAGGATTAGAAAACATCACCTCATGACTACCCGGCATTTGCACGAGTCGAAATAGCCCCAAGCGGCTAGACATCCTGGGATGCCAACCCCCCTCCCTTTGAGGTAAGACATTGTCTTCTGTACAGTAGAGGTAGCTTTTGGGAATGGGCAGCGAGTAAAACTGCTTCAAGTCCAATTTGTCAATAAACGGTTGATACGCTTGGCAAAACATCGACAGCTAAAGCAATAGCAGCGCCTGTAGTTAAACAAAATATTACACCGATTTTAGCGATGGGAAAGCCACAACCAGGTTGTTGACTACTAG
>NZ_JACJQM010000299.1:0-3952 GCF_014696655.1 Nostoc sp. FACHB-888
CTCCCCCTCACAATGATTATCATTTTAATATTGAGTGAGATTTAATTTCCTCAAAGCCTTATGTAGTTTGAGTCTTGGTGTATTTCATACTGATTCAGGCTCGTCAATATTTAGATGCGTTTGCCCTGGGTTATTACCCAAGTTAGCCTTTATTTGATGATTATTTTGTCTCCAGCTTTGAGCCAGAGAGTTATTTCTCTGGCTCTTTCTTGCCTAGTAAGAAACACCGCAGAACAAATTATTTGCTTGCATCCGTGATAAGCGATCGCACATGATAATAGAGTGAGTTTCTGGTTTTAGTTCCTCGTCAAGCCCTACTGTTGTACCGTGAATTAATAAACAATCCAGTTCAAAAAAACCAAAATTTAGTCTTCTCAACCTTTGCACCGTTTGGCGAGAAACAGATTCCCACAGCAACTTAACAGTTTCTCCTCCATATTTCGCCATTAAATCAGTTGCTTCTCCAGCTGGGTCAAGATTATGTACGATAAAACACTGTTCTTTTGCTGCCTTACCTTTGATACGAACTTGTAAACTACCTGCATCCAAGTTACGCACATAAGGTACATGAGTATGTCTGCAAAACAGCACATCTGCTTTCGTAGAAAGTACTCGCTCTAAGGCTTGAACTACTGACCATAGCGGCGACAACTATCTAACTTTTAACGAATGTCCACTCTAGTACCTTGATGGGAGCTTCTTGTAGTGCTTGAGTTAATTCGGTATTACTATCAAATTTTACCTGGGAGAGCTCGCAAGCTTCGACGTTGACTGTAAATCTATCGTCTTGGAAAGGCCAGGGTTTAACAATAACTAAGTTATCACTACGTTGCATGATGTCATAGCGTTGACCTTCAGGGCCCTTGCTAATTTCTAAAAATCGCTCGTCATCAGGTAGTTCTTGCTGACATAAGATAAGAGAAAGGCGATCGCACCACTGCATAAATGCATAAGCTGCATCAACTTCTTCCTTTTTGATGCCTAGTCCTTTCCGCAAACGTTGCTGATTTTCAAGTTGCTCATCCAACAGTTTGTCTAGTTCTGGAAATTGACCCCGGCTTGCCTCATTTAAACGGCTGATGTGCATGGAAATTAATAGAGCTACCCATCGTCCACGATAAAGGGCATTCTTTGCCAAATCAGCCAATTTCTGGATGCCAGCACGTACATCGGCCTTTGAGGACAGCATAAAGTCCTTTGGCGCACCGGCTTCAGTAAGATTGTCTTCTTCCCACTCTTTTTCTAGATCATCATGATGGGAAATTGCAGCTATCGTTTCATATAACCTTGCTGGCGCATCTTTACGTCGCCATTGGCCCCCCAGTTGAGCCGCTAATAAAGCATGGGCGCGATGATAAATAACTTCCCAACCATTTTGCGTAGCGTTGACAATCACAAATCAATCTCCTGAGTCTTAGTTTTGATTTTGAGTTGAATTAATTTCTGAATTTAGAAACGTTGGGGTAGATTTCAAGAGGCGATCGCTCTGGCTTCTTCAGTATGGCTTAATTAATAACAGTTATTCTTTGTGATACAGAGATATATGTTCAAGGCGCGTATTGAATCCAAATGAATAGCAGCAAATGCTTCTCGACTCGGATTCCCCACTTCTCTAAAACTGGAGAATCTTGTTCACAAATGATTTAGAATTGCTATAGGTTTGGATAAAGCTAAATTCTCCCTAAAAACTACCTGATGTAGACAAATAGTTTAACCATTGGTAAAGAAAAGAAGGTGGGCTGTTTGCCCACCAGAGAATAGGGAGCTTTCAAATAATTTAACCAAAATCCCTTTACCTCAAATTAACCTAAGCTCTAACTGCTGGAGTTAAGAGTGGCTTTCTAGGGGATTAGCAATATATTTGAATGTTGGTTCAGAATTCCAAGGGCCACGCTCATCTTGACCATTTCCGTTTGTAGATAGGTTGTAGTAGAGAGCAACAGTTTCATCTGGCTTAATATTACCAAAGAACGGATCTGTCAGCTTACCTAGTGAATCTAGAGCTTTCATAAACATCTGGGTATGAGAAATTTCTCGTGTTAACAGATGGACTAAAGTCTCTTGGGTTCCTTTGTCAGTTGCCAACTTAATTAACTCTTCGTAAGTTTGACGAGCGCCGGCTTCTGCTGCAATGTTAGCTCGCAAATCACGCACTACATCTCCGCCCTCATTCAAATAATTTGCTGTCCAAGCATTACCTTGACTATCTAGAAAATGAGGCCCAATCCCCCGCACTGCAAAGAGAGTACTTTTATAAGCCTCTGTTTGATCCGTATTCTTAGTATGAGCTTCAATGAGTTTACCAACCATTTCTAAATGGCTGAATTCCTCAATGGCAATGTCTTGGAGCATATCTTTGATGCCAGCATTCTCGACATGGAATGACTGAACCCAGTATTGAAGTGCTGCACTAAGTTCTCCAGTAGCTCCGCCAAACTGCTCTAAAAGTAACTGAGCAAAACGAGGGTTTGGCTCAGTTACGTTAACTGCATGAATAGGCTCTTTTTTGTGAAAAAACATAGATTTACACTTCCAGAAATTATTATGTTACAGAATTGATAAACATCGCCTATGGCGGGCAGATACTCTATCGCACCTGCTAAAAGCCCTAAAATCATCTAAGCAATAATACTCATTACTGCCTCAATAATCTCACTTGTGTCTAAGTTATCAACTTTTATTAACAATTCTTTCTACCATATGGGATAAATGCTAAATCCAAAAGTTAGACAAAAAAGTTTACCTGAAGATTTTGAGCATAATAATCATAAGTGGAAGTTTTGCAATATAAATTAGGAATTCTTGAATATATATAAGTCTAAAGCCTATGCCTTATTAGCTGTAGAACTAAATACTAATAGCTTTATCAAGATATCTATCTTAAGATGGAAAAATAGTATCCCTCTTTTTGGCGATGCATTAAAATATGGCTAATACATAATAACAGCGTAAGTTTCGTTACGCATTCATTATTTTGTGAAAATTTCCGGTGTCTAGATCCCCTACTTCATAAAAATTGTTGTAGGTCTAACTTTTTACCAATAATTCCAAAATCGAATTTCAGTAGCTTATTATATTTAAAATTACAGTTTACTCATAACAATATTTTGGTAATTGTTATGTTTTAGCCGAGTAGACAACGAAATCAGCTAAAACATAAACCTATAAGTTTCATAGCCAAGATATTGCAAACGATCGCCCTTCTTACTCATTAAGCAGATATGACCTGATATGACAGTTAAAGTAGAGGTCTTTACAGTCAATATTCCAATTAGCCCAAACTTGATGAAAATTCATGTTAAATACTGAAAATCCTGTTAGGAGTTATAATTCACAGAACTCCAATATTGTTCCTAACTACTTTATATTTCTTTTAAAGAAAATCTCCATTTAACAATATCTAGTCGCATCTTCACCACATTCATCTACTAAATATAATAAACACTTATAACGAAGACCAACTATTTGTTCATAAAAGGGGTTGATTTTGCACAATGGTGGAATCTGAAAAAGAGTCCGTCCTAAAATTTTCACAGTTTTTTCAAAAGGACAGTTAGATGGAATGATTTTGCATAAGAGCTTGGCCAGATTAGAATTATGTATTTCTAAGCTATCAAGCTGATAACGTATCTGGTTTAATAAGTTGTTATTTAAACGATCTTTGTTGAAGGAATTCATATATTAACTCTCTTTTCAAAAATTTCTCTCTCTCTAAAATGACAGTTATCTTCATAGAAAAACATCGTAAATTTACGAAACTATTTTCCCTCTTCAAGAAAGTCGATTAAAATATCAGTAAAATTCCTTAAAATTCAGAATAACTAGGCAAGCCCACCATCTAATTACAGCGATCTTAAGAAAGATGTGGGTAATGGATTTTTGAAAAGGCGTTAGAGGTTGTTTGAAAAGTGGTTGGCTGTGATTTTAGGCACTTATTGATCCCCCCTAACCC